>NZ_AMZQ01000003.1 GCF_000313615.1 Campylobacter showae CSUNSWCD
GTGGTCGCTATAAGACTCGAACTTATGACATCCACCTTGTAAGGGTGGCGCTCTACCAACTGAGCTAAGCGACCCAAATTTAACAAAAATAAATGGTGTCCTGTGCTGGACTCGAACCAGCGACCCCTTCATTAAAAGTGAAATGCTCTACCAACTGAGCTAACAAGACAAATGGCGCAGCGGACGGGGCTCGAACCCGCGACCTCCGCCGTGACAGGGCGGCATTCTAACCATCTGAACTA
>NZ_AMZQ01000004.1 GCF_000313615.1 Campylobacter showae CSUNSWCD
AAAGACTAAATCGTGGCGACCCTTAAAGGATTTGAACCTCTGTTGCTACACTGAGAGAGTAGAGTCCTGGGCCACTAGACGAAAGGGTCTATGTAAAAAATGGTGTCCTGTGCTGGACTCGAACCAGCGACCCCTTCATTAAAAGTGAAATGCTCTACCGACTGAGCTAACAAGACATTTTTTCAAAAAATGAAACGTGATTATATATAAAAAAGGCTGATTTGTCAAGACAAAAAGCCGCTGTTTTTCAAATTTAGCCTCAAATTTGATTTATTTTGACAAATTTTGCATTCGTCAAAAACGCATAAAAAGTCAAATTTGGCCCAAATTTAAAAAGGTCAAATTTGACTGAAAAACTAAAAAAGGATTTTAGCGTCCCTTCAATTTAGCAAGAAAAGCAAGTCTTAAACTCATACGGAGTAGGGCGCGCTTCATACGGCCATACTTGACTTTCAAATTTATAATGCTGATACGCATTTATAAACGTTGGCGTCATGATCGGGTGCAGATATTCGTTGTCGCGAATCAATGCTTCTAAACTACCTCTTAACGTATGAGGGAGCTGTTCGATACCGCGCTCGCGGATCTCATCTAGGTGCAGTTTAAATAAATTTTCGTCCATCGGACCGACCGGTTCCATCTTGTGTTTTACGCCGTCAAGTCCAGCCATCAGCATCGCTGAAAACGCTAAATACGGGTTTGCAGTTCCGTCAGGGAAGCGCATTTCGGCGCGGACCGATTTTTCTCCTGAGCCGTACGGGATACGGATCGAGGCGGAGCGGTTTTGGCTAGAATACGTTAGGATTGACGGCGCTTCAAAGCCCGGTATTAGGCGTTTATAGCTGTTTGTGCTAGGGTTTGTAAACGCCGCTACGCTCCTTGCGTGTTTTAGGATTCCGCCGATGTACCAGCGCGCAAAATCGCTTAAATTTGCGTATTTACCTTCGCCGTAGAATAAATTTTTGCCGTCTTTCCATACAGACTGATGCACATGCATGCCGCTACCGTTGTCACCGTAGAGCGGTTTTGGCATAAACGTCGCCGTTTTTCCGTTTAGGTGAGCGACCATTTTGACGACGTATTTGTAAATTTGCACGTTATCGGCGGCCTCGAGAAGGGTGCCAAATTTAACGCCCAGCTCGCCTTGTCCTTGAGCGACCTCGTGGTGTCCTAGCATGACTTCTAGGCCAACTTGTTCTAAAACCTGCATCATCTCGGCGCGCAGATCGACCATGCTATCAGTCGGTTGCGTCATCAGATAGCCACCTTTTCTTCTTGGGCGGTGGCCGGTGTTGTAGCTATCTTTAAAGTCTCTAGCGTCGTTCCATTCGCCTTCTTCGCTATCTACTTCAAACATCGCGCAGTTTGGGCTGTCTACTATTTTTACGTTATCAAATATAAAAAACTCATTTTCCGGCCCAAAATACGCCACATCGCCCACGCCGCTTTCTTTTACGTAGGCCATGGCTTTTTTGGCTATTGAGCGTGGGCATTTTTCGTAAATTTGACCCTTGTAAATGTCGTAAATATCGGCAAAAACCACAACCGTAACGTCGGCGGTAAAAGGATCTAAAAAGGCGCTGGTCGCCTCAGGGCACATCAGCATGTCGCTTCTTTCGATCGGTTGCCACCCTCCTAGTGAGCTCGCATCCATCGGTATGCCGTTTACGAAATGATCTTTTTCTACGAATTTTATGTTATAAGATATGCTGTGCCAAGCGCCGTTCATATCGGTAAATCTAAAATCCACAAATTTAACCTCGTGTTCTTTGCAAAAATCAAAAAAATGATCGACGCTTTTTACAAATTTTCCCATTTTTCGCTCCTGTGTTTATTGATTTCGTAATTTTATCATAAAATTTTGCTTTTAAGATTAATTTAAATAATTTTTTCTACCCGATCTAAAATTTTACAAATTCTCTATCGCGGTTTTTAAATACCGCGCACTTGCTAAAGCCTAAATTTCTAGCGATTTGCTCGCATTTTTCGCCGTTTAGACCGACTTGGTCTTTTGCGTGCGCGTCCGAGCCAAACGTGATAGGGATATCCTTTTCGGCGATCATTTCTAGTAAATTTACGCTCGGATACTGCTCGCCGATCGGTTTTCTAAAGCCGGCCGCATTTATCTCGACAGTCAAATTTGCCTTTTTTATTGCATCGATGGCGTCTTTAGCGAGGAGTCTAACGTCGGTTTTTGGCATAAATTTAAACACCTTTAGCAAATCCAAATGCCCGACGATGTCAAATTTACCCGACTTTGCCATCTTTTCTACGCAGTAAAAATAATCCCGCCAAATTTGGTCTATGTCGCGCTTTTTATATTCGCCGATAAACTCGGGATTATCAAAGCCCCAGCCGCCCAAAAAATGCACCGAACCGATGAGGTAATCAACTTTGCGCGCTAAAACCCGCTCGTCGATAAAGCCCTCTAAAAAATCGGCTTCATAGCCGAGCAAAATTTTGATCTGCCCGTCAAATTCGTCTCTGAGGCGCAAAATTTCGCTCTCGTAAGAGGGCATTTGCGAAAATTCCATACGGTACGCCTCGTCAAATTTCATCGGCGCGTGATCGCTAAAGCCAAAATACTCGCAGTCCGAATTTATCGCGCTTAAAACGTACTCTCTGGGCTCATCTACGGCGTGCTTACAAAGCGGCGTGTGGTTGTGCAGATCGACTCTCATTTTTATCCTTAAATATTTTGCAAATGCTACCTAAAATTTGATAAATTTAAGGATAAAGTTTGGGTTTTTAAACTTATATTTCGTTAATTTTCTATATAATCAGCCCAAATTTAAATAGGAGATTTTATGACGCAAGAAGAACTTGACGCCTTGATGGCGGGCGATCTGGATGACATCGTCGCTGCAGGCGAGAGCGACGCGCAAGCTAGCGGAGATGAAAATTTATATGCGGAAACTGCCGATAAAAGCATCTCTGAATACAAAGAAGATAACTCCAAATTTGACTCCATAGATTATAAAGTATCATCCAATATGCCGTGGCCTCCGCCGCCTCCAACCGATGATCATAAGATGGTTCATCAGCTAGACGACGTCACAAAGGACAGCGAGGAAAAAGCCACGCAGATGTTTGATAAGCTTGATGCGATCAATAACTTCTCTATGGACGCGGAGAACGGGCTTAGCAAGATTATTAGCGGTATAGAGGCTAATATCGAAATTTTTACCAAACTACACGAAAAATTCCCAAATATCACCGCTTTTTCTGAAGCGCTAGAGAAAAATAACGCCCTAAAAAGCTCCGCCGAAATGACGCTAGATAACGTTAGAATGGCGGAAGACGAGATAATGATGGCGATGGATATGATGCAGTATCAAGACATCCACCGTCAAAAGATCGAGCGCGTTATCAACGTCATGCGCGCGCTTAGCAAGTATATGAGCAGTCTGTTTGAGGGCAAGATCGACGACGAGAAGCGCGTAGCCTCGGCCGTACATATCGCGGGCGATACGCACACTGAAAATCTCGTCAGCAACGACGACATCGAAGCTCTGATAGAAAGTTTGGGCAAAAAATAGTGCTAAAGCCCGAGCTTTTATCTCCTGCAGGGAATTTAACCAAGCTAAAAATCGCCCTAGAATACGGTGCGGACGCGGTTTATGCATCGGTGGCGAGCTTTTCGCTTCGCACCCGTTCGGCTCGCGAATTTAATCTTGAGAGCTTTAAGGAAGCCATCGAGTATACGCACGCAAAAGGCAAGAAATTTTATGCGACTGTAAACGCGTTTCCTTTTAATTCACAAATCGAGCCGCTAAAACGCCACTTGCAAACGATATCGGCTATGAAGCCCGATGCCTTTATCATCGCGACTCCTGGCGTCATGAGCCTGGCAAAAGAGATAGCCCCCGACATCGAGATTCACCTCTCGACGCAGGCAAACGTCATGAATGCGCTTGACGCTAAAATCTACCACGAAATGGGCGCAAAACGCATCGTCGTGGCGCGCGAAATGAGCCTAAAAGACGTCGTAAAAATAAAAGAGCAAATCCCGACGCTAGATATCGAAATTTTCGTACACGGCTCGATGTGCTTTGCATACTCGGGACGCTGTTTGGTTAGCGCAGTGCAAAGCGGCCGCCAATCAAATCGCGGCAGCTGCGCCAACGACTGCAGGTTTAAATACGAACTCTACGCCAAAAATCCCGAAATCGGAACGCTGTTTCGCCTGGAAGAGGACGAAGGCGGTACGCATATAATGAACTCCAAAGACTTAAATTTATCCGCGCATATCAAGGATATCATCGAAAGCGGCGCGGTCGATAGCCTAAAAATCGAAGGCCGCACGAAAAGCGAATACTATGCAGCCTGTGCGACTAGAGCCTACCGTATGGCCGTCGACGACGCAGCGGCCGGCAAATTTGACGCGCAAATTTACGCGAACGAGCTAAATACGCTAAAAAATCGCGGCTTTACCGACGGCTACCTGGTAAATCGCCCGTTTGAAAAGGCTGATACGCAAAATCACGCTAGCAGCCTAGAAGAGGGCACACATCAGGTAAACGCCATGACTATTGACGGCGAGTTTTTTAAATGTAAATATAAAATTTTCCCGGGCAACGAGTACGAGATCGTGGCTCCCTTGGGCGCTCAGATAGATGAGTGCGAGAGCGAAATATCGCAAATTTTCGGTCGCGACGGTAAGAAATTTATCAAATTTAAAAAGCTCGTAACCAAAAAAGGCAAGGAAATAGCAGAAATCCACAGCGGCAACGAAAACGAAGTAAATTTGGGCGCGAAGTTGCCTAAATTTAGCTTTTTAAGAGAGGAAATAAAATGAAATTCGTATCTATAATAATGGGAAGCAAAAGCGACTACGACGTAGTTAGCGAGGCGGCGAAAACGCTTGAGAAATTTAACGTTCCTTACGAGCTGATTATTAGCTCCGCGCACAGAAGCCCGAAGCGAACTAGCGAATACGTCGCCGTAGCCGAGGAAAAAGGCGCGCAGGTCTTTATCGCGGCGGCCGGCATGGCAGCGCATCTAGCGGGCGCGATCGCGGCAAACACCACTCGCCCGGTGATCGGTATCCCGATGGCAGGCTCCGCGCTTAGCGGCGTGGACGCACTTTATTCGACCGTGCAGATGCCAGGCGGCATGCCTGTTGGCACCGTAGCGATCGGCAAGGCCGGCGCAGTAAACGCAGCCTATCTGGCGCTACAAATTTTGGCTCTAAACGACCAAAATCTAGACGAAATGCTAAAAGCCGACCGAGCAGCCAAAGCCAAGCAAGTAGAGGAAGACTCGGCGAAGGTGGAAGTTTTACTCGCCTAAAGGAGCAAAGATGCAGACATACTTAAGTATAGACGAATTTTGCAAGCTCGTACACCTAGAGCGCGAGGTGATTGAGGGGATGATAAACCGCGGCGTGCTAAATACGAAAGAGGAGGGCGGCGAGATCCTCATAGAGGCTAGCCAGGGCACGATGAGCGTGGTGCCTAGCGTCGTGGCCGTACCTGCGCCCCAGATCGGCGCCGATGGCTTTAGCTTTGTAGAAAAGACGATCGGTACGATACTGAATTTACACGAAAAGGTACTCGACGCCAAAGACGAGACATTAGAGACCTTGCGCAACGAAAATAAGTTTTTAAAAGAGGCGTTAATCTCGATGCAAGAGCTCTACGACGAGGATAGAAAAACAGTCGAGACGCTAACGTCGCAGCTAAAAAATTCGCAAGACGAAGTCGAGTTTTTAAAGCGAAAATACAAGCTCATGTGGAACAAAGCGGTTGAAAATTTCAAAGGCGACAAGGAGTAGCCGTGGAAATTTTAGAGATAGATGGTTTTAAAATTTGCGGATTAAAAACTCGCACCAAAAATACCGACGAGATAAACGGCGACGGTAAAATCCCGGCCTTGTGGGCTAAATTTACAAAAGAATTTTATGACGGTAAAAGCGAAATTTACAGCGTTTATTGTAGTTACGAAAACGGCGTAAATGGGCTTTATGATTTATTTATCGGTACGAAGTCGCTTTGCCCTGGCGGCGAAATTTTAGAGATAAAAAGCGGTAAATACGCCGTTTTTAGTTTTCCAAACGAGCCGCAAAACGTAGCGAAATTTTGGGGAGAAATTTGGAAATATTTTGAAGGCTCAAAGCTAAATAGAGCCTACGAAACGGATTTTGAGAAATATTTAAACGAAAAAATAGAAATTTACATATCAATAAAATAAAAGGCAAAAAATGACATTTTCACAAATAATACTAACGCTTCAAAACTACTGGCGCGAGCAGGGTTGCGTGATACTACAGCCCTACGATATGCCGGCGGGTGCGGGCACATATCATCAGGCGACATTTTTAAGGAGCCTCGGGCCAAAGCCGTGGGCGACTGCGTACGTAGCGCCCTCTCGCCGTCCGACCGACGGTAGATACGGCGAAAACCCAAACCGTTTGGGTGCATATTATCAGTTTCAAGTGCTCATTAAACCAAGTCCTGAAAACATACAGGAGCTTTATCTAAAAAGCCTCGAAAAGCTCGGATTAAATTTGAAAAATCACGACATCCGCTTCGTCGAGGATAACTGGGAGAGCCCGACGCTGGGCGCTTGGGGGCTAGGCTGGGAGGTCTGGCTAGACGGCATGGAGGTGACGCAGTTTACGTATTTTCAGCAAGTTGGCGGCATCGCGTGCGAGCTGGTTTCTGCTGAGATCACCTACGGCCTTGAGCGCTTAGCTATGTATCTACAAGACGTAAATAGCGTCTACGATATCGTTTGGGACGATAGGGGTGGCAATATCGTGACCTACGCCGACGTTCACAAGCAGGGCGAATTTGAGTGGAGCAAATATAACTTTGAAATCGCGGATGTAGATATGCTATTTCGCCAGTTTGAAAATGCATTTGGCGAGTGCAAGCGCTGCTTGGAGGCTAAAATTTCGCTACCAGCGTATGATTACTGCATGCTTGCAGCGCATACGTTTAACGTCCTTGACGCGCGCGGAGCGATCAGCGTAACGCAAAGGCAAGACTACATCCTAAAAATCCGCGAGCTAGCCAAGGAGTGCGCGCTGACGTATAAAGCCAGCATCGACGCCGCAGCCCAAAACGGCGCGAAGGGCGAATAAAATTTGATGAAAATCGGTGAAATTTATAAAATTTTAGACGAGATTAGCCCGTTTGCGAGTCAAGAGGAGTGGGATAATAGCGGACTGCTCGTGGGCTCGTTTGAGACGAGCGCGGAGTGCGTTTATCTTAGCCTTGACGTCGATGATGGGCTTTTAGACGAAGCGCAGCCAAACTCGCTCATCATCACGCATCATCCGCTCATTTTTAAGGGGCTAAAGTCGTTAAATTTGGACAAATACCCAAGTAGCCTAATCGCAAAGATGATGGCTAAAAATTTAAGCCTGATCGCTATGCATACGAATTATGATCTAAGCCACCTAAACGAATACGTACTAAGCGAAATTTTGGGCTTTGTGCCAAAAGAGCGCGATGGATTCGTGCTTTATGCGGATGTAAATTTGAGCTTTGACGAGCTTTGCGAGACGGTAAAAACAAAGCTAAATTTAAGCCATTTAAGAGTTTGCAAAGGGCGAAAATTTAATCATAATGCACCTATAAAACGTCTTGCATTTTGCACGGGAAGCGGCGGAGATTTGATAGATGGCGTTAAGGCGGACGTATTTTTAACTGGGGATCTGAAGTACCACCAAGCCATGAGCGCCGCGCAAAATAATCTTACTATGTTAGATATCGGACACTTTGAGAGCGAGCGGTATTTTGGGGAGTCGCTCGCAAAATATTTGCAAATTTTGCCGATTCCTACTATAATATCCAACTCAAAAAACCCGTTTTCATACAGTTAAAGGAAAAAGATGAATAAATATTTAGAACAGCTAGTCGAGCTTTCAGCCATTGATAAAGATATCGACGATTTCACGCCGCGCCTTGAGAAGGTTCAAAGCGTTTTAAAAGCGACTAAGGACGAGCAGGCGGCGATTTTGGCGCAGATCGAGGAAGCGACCACGAGCGTGACCGAGCTAAAAAATCAAAAATCTCAAACCAACGCACATATAGCCGAATTTAGCGCGAAAATAAAAGACGTCGCCAAAAAAAGCGGCGTGGCAAAAACCGAAAAAGAGATAAAGGCGCTTCAACTAGAAGATGAGCTGGCTAAAGAGCAGCTAGAAGCCGCAAATGAAGAGGTCGAAAGACTAGAAAAAATCATAGATAGCAAAAATGCGCTTAAAAGCGAGCTTGAGGCGAAGGCTGCGGAGCTTGGCGAAAATTTAGCCAAAATCGAGAGCGAAATTTCGGCCGAGGTTGGCGCCATCGAGCAGCAAAGAGATGAAATTTATGCTAAGAAAAATAAGTTAGTCGGCGAGATGAATCAAAAAATCTTGACCTTTTACGAGAAAATCCGCAAATGGGCGCACAACACAGCCGTCGTGCCTGTCAAAAAGCAGGCCTGCTATGGCTGCTTTATGCAGATAAACGACAAGACTTATTCTGCCGTTATTAAGGGCGAAGATATCGTGACATGCCCTCACTGCGGCCGAATTTTATACAAAGAAGCGGCGAACTAGCCTTTAAATTTGATAATAATTTATTACGTTTTAGTCCTCGCGGCGTTTGCCTTGGGGGCTTTACCGCTTGCGATTTTAGCTTTTAAGAAAAAGTACAGAGTCTCTATCCCCGCTAGATTTTTTTTGTTTAAAAATCCCAAATTTGACGCCTCTCGCGTGCATTTTCACGCGTGCAGTTTCGGCGAAGTGCGTTCTATCGCGCCGCTAGTTAGTAAATTTAAAGACACGGCCGCAGTCTCGGTCGTAACCAAAACCGGTTTTGATGAGGCGAAAAAAATCACGCAAAATACGCGCTTTTTGCCGTTTGAGATATTTTTACCGTTTTGGCTAAAGCCTGCAAAAATCACGGTCATTTTTGAGGCCGAGCTTTGGTTGGGGCTTGTTTTTTGGGCCAAATTTAAAGGCTCTCGCGTCATTTTGATAAACGCTAGGATTTCTGACAGGAGCTACAAAAGTTATCTCAAATTTAGCTTTTTTTACAGATATTTGTTTAAATTTATAGATAAAATTTACGCTCAAAGCGATATGGATAAACAGCGCCTACAGCGGCTCGGCGCCAAAAATATCGTCGTTAGCGGCAATATAAAATCAGCCTTTTTGCCAAATCCGAGTAAAATTTACACCAAACCAAAAGAGCGCGTGATCGTGCTAGCTAGCACTCATGCGGGCGAAGAGGAGCTGATTTTGCGCGATTTAAATTTGAGCGCAGACGACAAGCTGATTTTAGCTCCGCGTCATCCTGAGAGATTTTGCGAGGCGGGCGAGATTTTGGCTAAATTTGCCGTAAAAAACGGACTAAGTTTTGCTAAATTTAGCGAAACTAAAAATTTTGATGCGCAGTGCGTGTTAGTCGATACGATGGGCGAGCTGGTAAATATTTATAAATTTAGCGACGTCGTCGTGCTTGGCGGTAGTTTCGTGCCAAACGTTGGCGGACACAATCCGATCGAGGCGGCGCAGTTTGAAAACGCCGTGATAAGCGGGGAGTTTATATTTAATCAAAAAGCCCTGTATAGTGCGGTGGACGGTATAAAATTTGCAAAAGCGAACGAAATAAATTCGCTTTTAAAGCAAAATTTACTCAAAGCAAAAATAGTCGCCAAAGGCGATGCAAGCGAGATTTTAAAAGATATTGAGGAAAATTTATGAAAGAAGAAAAAGCCTATAAACTACTGGCGATCCAGGAAGGCATCTCAAACAACGAGGCAAAGGAGCTGATCGACGCGGGGCTGGTTAGCGCCAAGGGGCAAAGGATCGCCGTGGCGCGCGCGACGATGAGCGCGGCGACTAAATTTAACGTACAAAAACTGCCGCGCCCAAGCGTGATTTTTGAGGATGAAAACCTGATCGCGGTTGATAAACCGGCGTTTTTAACGTCGGAAAAAGTTAGCGAAATGTATAAATTTCCGCTACTTCACAGGCTCGATAAGGAAACTAGCGGGGTGCTTTTGCTTGTGAAAAACGAGGAATTTCAAAAAAAAGCGATCGAGGAGTTTAAAAACTGCCGCGTAAAAAAAGAGTATGTCGCAGCGGTCAAGGGTATCGTGAGCGAGGAATTTAGCGTAAACGAACCTATAATCACACTAAAAAACAGAGGCGGCGCGTTTTCTAAAATCTCGCCAAACGGCAAAGAGGCCTTTTCGCACGTAACTCCAGTGATGGTCGCAGGCAAAAAAAGCCTCGTAAAAGTCGAAATAAAAACGGGCAGAACTCACCAAATCAGAGTACATCTAAATCACGCTGGATATGGGATCGTAGGAGACGAAAAATACGCTAAAAATAAAGCCGCAAGAATGTATCTGCACGCCTATAAAATCGAGCTTTTAGGCTATAAATTTAGGTCAAATTTGAGCAATGATTTTAATAGGCTCGGTTTTGAAATTTCAAGAAATTTTGAGATTTAAAGAGTGATAAAGCTTAAATTTAATAAAATACGCGCTTTAGCTATAAATGTAAATAAAAGGTAGAATGTGTTTGAACAAATCAGCGAGTCGTTTCGTTTAGCCGTTAGTAAAATTCGTTTCGTAGACGATGAAAAAGCGCTAAATAACGCGCTTGACGTGCTTAAAAAAGCACTACTAAAAGCTGATGTTCATCACAAAGTTACCAAAGAGTTGCTAGCTCTCATCGAGGCTGATCTAAAGCAAAGCGGAATAGGCCAAAAGCAGTTTTTAGATGCGATAAAGTCAAATTTGACGAAGGTTTTAACCGCGCCGGGCAATCAAGGCTTTGTCTTTGCGCCCGTGGCTCCTACGATCGTGCTAATGGCTGGCTTGCAAGGTAGCGGAAAAACCACTACGACGATAAAGCTGGCAAATTATCTAAAGCTTAGAAAGAAAAAAGTTTTGGTCGCGGCGTGCGATTTGCAACGCTTGGCAGCCGTCGAGCAGCTTCGCCAGCTTTGCGAAGCAAACGAAATAGAACTTTTTAGTATAGATAACGAAACCGATCCGCTAAATGTAGCTAAGCAAGCGCTAGCTAAAGCAAAAAGCGGGCTTTATGATGTACTTTTGGTCGATACTGCAGGACGTCTAGCGATAGATGAATCTTTGATGAAGCAGATAAAAGATATCAAGTCTGCGCTCGAGCCGCATGAAATTTTCTACGTAGCAGACGCCATGAGTGGACAAGACGGCGTAAAAACGGCAAGTACGTTTAACGACGCGCTAAAAATAAGCGGAGTAGTGCTAAGCAAATTTGACTCGGATAGTAAAGGCGGCGTAGCTATAGGCATAGCAAAACAGCTAAATATACCTCTTAGATTTATAGGTATCGGCGAGAAAGTCGGAGATGTGGAGAGCTTTATCCCTGAACGCATCGTGAGCCGTATAATGGGCGAAGGCGACTTGGCAACATTGGTTGAGAAAACTAGCGCCGTGATAGACGAGCAAGAAGCAAAAAGAATAAATAAAAAGATTAAAAAAGGGCAGTTTAACTTTAACGATTTTTTGTCGCAAATGGAAAGCGTCAAAAAGCTTGGAAATATGAAAAGCTTAATCGGTATGATACCGGGCCTCTCAAGCGTGGCAAATCAGATAAAAGACATAGACCTTGATAACTCGAAGGAAATTTTGCATATCAAAGCTATGATAAATTCGATGACACAAAAAGAGCGCGAGAATCCTGATTTGCTAAACAACAGCCGAAAAAGACGTTTAGCCGCTGGATCTGGGCTATCTCAAGTAGAGGTTAATCGCTTTTTAAAGCAGTTTGAAAACGCATCGAAAATAGCAAAGAGGTTTTCTGGTAAAGAAGGCCTAAAAGGGCTTGGAAATTTACTAAACCAAGCTAAAAATACTCACCCTAATTAAAGGGCTTAAATTTGGCTACGAGCGTGGCTAAATTTAAGCCTATTTAAAAAACAGAAGGAGAAATATAATGGCAACAGTAGTAAGACTAACGAGGATGGGACGTAAGAAAAAACCTTTTTATCGTATAGTCGTAACGGATAGCAGAAAAAGAAGAGACGGCGGCTGGATAGAGTCGATCGGTTACTACAACCCGATGGTTGAGCCTGAGGTGGTAAAATTTGACGCTGAGCGCTTGGCTTATTGGAAAGGTGTCGGTGCGAAACTTAGCGATAGGGTTGCAAAAATAACTAGCAAATAATTAAAAATGGTAGAAAATTTTTTACTTGAATATGCTAAGCTCATCGCCGATTTTCCTGAAAAAGTGAAACTCGAGCGAGTCGAGCTTGGCGAAAATTTTGCCGAGCTGATAATTTACGCCGATAAAGTCGATACTGGCAAACTTATCGGCAAAGACGGCAGGATGATAAACGCGATAAAGACCGTAATCGTAGGCTATAAAGCTAAAGATGCGACGTCATACCGCGTTACGGTAAAGCCTCTTGAATGAACTTATAGAAGTCGCACTTCTTGGCAAAACTGTAGGACTAAAGGGGTTTGTCAAGCTTCATAATAAGGGCGACTTTCCTAATCAATTTAAAAAAGACGCTATATTTTGCGACAAAGATGGCAAAGAACTTGTCGTAAAAAGCTACAATCATGCAAATGATACAATCTCTTTTTTTGGTTTTGAAGATATAGATAGCGCAAAAACTCTCACCAATAAAATAATCTACACCACAAAAGAAGAAACTAGAAAAAACTGCAAGCTCAAAAAAGGCGAGTTTTTCTATTTTGATGTTATTGGTTGCGAAGTTTACGAAAATAGCCAAAGGCTAGGCGAGGTGGAGGATATAGACGAGGTTGGCGCAAATCATCTATTTTTGGTAAAAACCGATGAAAATTTGAATGCTAAGGGATTGGAAAAAAGTTTTTACATTCCATATATCGACATCTATATAGAAAAAGTAGATGTGGAAAATAAAAAAATTTACACCAAAAACGCTATTTTGATTTTAGAAAATTCCTAATGAAATTTACCTTTGTTACGCTTTTTGAAAGCCTTGTGCGGCCTTATTTTGAGGATAGTATTTTAAGTCGCGCTACAAAAGAGAAACTTATTTCGATTGTTTTTTTAAATCCTCGTGATTTTAGCACGGATAAGCATAAAAAAGTAGATGACTATATGGTTGGCGGTGGTGCGGGACTACTTATGGCATGTCAACCTCTTGATGGTACTTTAAATTTTTTACTAAAAAACGAACCAAAAACTCACATTGTTTTTCTTGCGCCTGCCGGGAAAAAATTTACTCAAAACGATGCTAGACGTTTGGCAAAAAAAGAGCATATTTGTCTAGTTTGCGGCAGGTATGAAGGTATAGACGAGCGTATGGTGGAAAAATATGCAGATGAAATTTTTTGTATCGGCGACTTTGTGATGACGGGTGGCGAGCTGGGGGCGCTTTGTATTTCTGATGCGATTTCTCGCAATATAGACGGAGTTTTAGGAAACAATGAAAGTCTTGAAGTTGAGAGTTTTGAAGGGAATTTACTTGAGGCTCCGTCTTTTACAAAACCCAGTGATTACAAAGGTTCTGGTGTGGTTTCAGCGTTTTTAAAGGGAGACCATGCTAAAATCAGAGCTTTGAAAAATAATATGGCGTTCTTAAAAACTAGGTTTTTTCGTCCGGATTTATACCGAAAATTTGAGCCGCCGACTAAGGAAAAAATATGAGAAACAAGTATATTGAGGCGTTTGAACAAACTCAAATAGCTCAAAAGTCTGTGCCTAATTTTCGCGCTGGAGATACTTTGCGTATAGCTATCCGCATTAAAGAGGGCGATAAAACGAGAATTCAAAATTTTGAAGGTATCTGCATAGCAAGACGCGGAAGCGGGACTGGCGAAACATTTATCATCAGAAAAATCGGTGCAAATAGCGTAGGTGTAGAGAGAATTTTCCCTATCTATAGTGAAAGTCTAGAGAGCATAACCGTTCTAAGACAAGGTCGCGTTCGCCGTGCTAAGCTATTTTATCTACGTGATAGACGCGGTAAAGCCGCTCGTATTAAAGAGCTTAAAAAATAATTTTACTCCTTGCAAAAGTCTAGTTTTAGGCTTTTGCCTTCTTTCTATATTCTTAAATTTTATAAGTCGCAGTGCCGTAAAAACGGCGTTTTTACCCATTAAAAGAAGTAAAATTTTAATCTATTTTTAGTAAAATTTAATCTTATTATAACATATTTTTTAAAATAAGATGTCTAATATTAAATTTTAAATGACGATATCATTTAAAAAAACCGCCCTTTGTTTAACTTCTTTCGGCAGATACTTCGCATAGGAGCGATAAGTCTCGTTCAAGTCCTTATGCCCCATCATTTTACAGCCCACCCACATAGGTTCCTCGCCGCGGCTCAGCATGACGGAAGCAAAGGAGTGTCTAGTATCATAAAGCCTGCGAGTATTGTAACCAAGTTTTACTTGCAAATCATTAAATTTAAGCCGCATCATAGACCGAGAAAGCCTAAAAATCCGCTGGCTTTTGTCGCCGCTATCAAGCTTTATGAGTTCATTATAGACGATTTGCAGCATATCGATCGTGCGGTTGCTGGATTTAGTTTTCGGCGAATCCACGATGCCGACGTCCGAAAGCGTTTTATTTATCCGGATTTGCCTATTTTCAAAGTCTAGATCGCCGAAAGTAAGAGCTAAAATTTCACCGGTTCGAGCGCCAGTAAAGAACGCCACGACCAAAAACAGCCGCAGCTCGTCGTCAGCGTTTTTAATGAGTTTCAAAATTTCATCAAGGCTAAACGGCGGAAATTTTTCATCCTCCAATTCATCGAGGTGTTGCTTAAATCTAGGGATAAAAAACGGATTTTTGGAGATTATGTCATTACTTACGGCATATCGAAAAATCATCTTAAAAAAGGAGCAATAGCCGCTAATAGAGCTATCCTTTAATCCTTTATTCTTACAAAATTTAACGAATTCTACGCTGTGATACCTCTCAAAATCGGCTAGGTAGAAGATACCATTAGTGTTTAAAAATTCCGTGATCGTATGGCTCATAATCACGTAAAGCCGCCTAGTTTTATCCTTTAAAAACGACTTCTCGGCAAGGAGACGATCGATCACGCTATCAAAGCTAAACTCACTAGAATTTTTAATAGCGCCGGCGTCTTTCTCCCCTTTTCTAAGGAGCCTGTCGGTTTGTAAGTCCTCGAGTTCGCGATACCGGCGTTTAGCCTCCGCGATATCGGATTTAGAGCCGAGAAATAAATCGTAATTTTTACGAACGAAATCAAACGCCAAAGGTGACTTTTTAAGACCCGTAGCACGGCGAATTCTAACGCCGTCCCTTTGACAATCGATATAAAAACGTCCGTGTTGCACGTAGATATTTTTATTTTTTTCTAAATTTTTCATACGAGTAACTTTATCAAAATTTAATTAAAAGTAAGCGAAAAGTCGCCGCCTTTAAGGTTAAAATTTTTTGAAATAAAAATTTTTTGCTTAAAGTGCGATTTTACGGAGATTGAAATTCTCAAAACAAGCAAAAAATCAATTAAGAAAAGCGATTTTTTACAAAATCTCGCTAATAATTAATTTTTATTTTTAAGTTTTATATAATAAAATACTCATAAAACAAAATCGTTATCGCCATTAATTCAATTAAGTAAAAGTTACATAAAAAGTTTAAGCTTTTACAAAATCTCGCCCGCCCTTACCATAGTGTAAAAAACAAATTTAAAAAAGGGAAAAAATAAAATTTAGATAGAGTCTGTGTTGCTGAAAATTTAAATTTTTAGAATTTTAATTAAATTTTAGATAACTTAAATTTTTCTTAAAAATATATTTATATATGCAGAGAGGAAATTTTAAAGAATTATTACTTAATGCGATGAGAAAATTTTAAATTAGAAGCCGGATTTTTAAATTTAAATCAGTTAGGCATTTAAAACGATTTTAAAGGCTATTAAAGCCGCATAGATAAAAAATAAGAAGAAATAGGGGAAAAAGCTTATTTTTGATTGTAGAGCATTTAAAAGGCATTTGTGAGCGTTTTTGAATTTTAGCATTTTTCGATTTTTTATATATCACTTTTTAAAAGTTTTTTAAATTTAACAAATGATAGACTGATGAAAAATAATCTAGCAAAAGGATTTAAGGTGGCAGAAGAGCTGACGCAAGAGCAAATGGCTGAATGGGCATATTTAAGCGAGGACGAACAGACGCTTACAGCTTCGAGTATACATAAAGGGGAAGAAAACGAGCCGCAAACGCAAAATAAAGATATAGACGACACGAGAGACAAAATTTTAGATTGTCGAGAAGCCATAGAAAACACCGGGTTGTTTAAAAGCAGCGAAACAAGCGCAGTAGCTTGCGTAAGAGAATTTTATACCGCATACGGAACGGACGACGATAGCAAGGTTCAAGAAGCGATCAACGATATTTATAAAACCAATATGAGTCTAAGGGATGTGACCGAAATAAAAGAGCTCACCCTAAGAGAAATGAATATGGACTTAAAAGAGGACTTCGACAACGGCAAAGAATACACCATACGAGACATTAACAAAAAATTTGCCTACGAAGTAACGGGAGCTGCAAATTTAAGCAAAGACGCGCAGCAAGCCGTAGAAATACTAGGCGAAAAAGAGCTGTTAGATACGAGAATCAGGGAAAGACAGGCGGAGCTGGACGAATTTAAAAGCCCGAAAGCAAAAAGAGAATTCGTAAAAGACAGATTGGACGGCGTAGAAAAAAATGAGTCCTTAAAAGAGAGTCTGCAAATTTTAAAAGAGAAAGAAAAAATAGAAGAGCAAATCAAGGCAAAAGAAGAGCAAATCGCCAAAAAGGAAAAAGGGGAAGAAAAAGAGCCAAGCCCCGAGCAAAACGAACCACAGCCGGGCAGAGAAAACGGCGCAGAGCAAGAAGACTGGAATAAGAGAGCCGACGAGCTAGAAATGCAGCACGAAAAGGAGCTCGAAGACCTCAAAGATAAGCAATCGAAGCTTGAAGCGAATTTTCAAAAATCGATCGACAACCTAATGAATAGCGATGGGATAAACGGCATTATAACCGCGCTGCAAGAGATGGACAGAAGCCTTGAGATGATGCTAAAACAGGGTAAAGAAGAAAGCATCGCCAAAGATCGCCAGCGCCAAGAAAAGCTTGATCTAGCCTTTGACAGTCCTAAATTTAAAGAGGCTGTCGGCGATTTGGTAAAAGAGGTCTATACGCAACGCAAAAAAGTCAAAGGCGGTTTTAAAGAGATGGAGAACGAGCGGGCTAATTACGCTAAATTACAAACGACCTATGAAAAAGAAACCAAAAAAGGGCTTGACGTCAAAGGATACGAAAAGCTAAAAAAGATGATGGGTGACATCGAAAAAGAAACGCCGAATTTTAAAGACAGCTACCCTAAATTTTATCAAAAGGTAAACGATACGCTAGTGCAGACCAAAGACAAAATTTTAAACAAGGCCAAAGGGCAAGAAAATGAAAATGACAGAGGCAGGAGCCTATAATGAGCAATATAACGCCAAAACAAAGAAGAAACGTGATTGAGGGTGACTTGGAAAATTATGTCAAAAGCGAAAACGATTTTTTGAGCCTAAGAAAGAGCTTTATAGACTTAAATTTTAGCCTAGCCCTAGCGTGCGAGCACGACGAACAAAGGGCAAAAAAGTACCTAGATGCAGCCAGAGAGATACAAGGACTCGAAGATAAGCAGGACAAGAGGGGAAAGTGGGAAATAAACGAGGATAACAACAAAAAAGTGATGACCCCGCACAAGGACGACGAAAAATTTCAAACCAAATTCGAAAAGGAAAACCCGCTCCTTTTCAGGCAGCTACAAAACGAGCTAGAGCTCATGAATAACGAAGCAAGGTTATACGAAAAAATTAAAGACAACAAAGACAAAGGCATAGATAAATTAACGCCGCTTTACGTAGAGTTGCAAGAGGGGCAAATCGATGTAAAAAGAAAACACGGAGACGAGGTGGGCAAGCCGATAGATACCGATAGATTTAGGTATAGCTATCCAAACGCTACCAAAACGCTAGAACAAACCATCGAAAAATGGGCAGAAAAGGAAACTAAAAAAGAAAATACCGAGCAGAAAGGAAGAGAGATATGAAGAAAACATTAATATCTATTGGTGCGGCAACGGCGCTATTTTTTAGCAGCGCAAACGCAGGAGGCGTTCCGGTTATAGACGTGGCCGCGATAGCTCAAGCGGTAATGGGCTATACTCAAACGCTAAAAGACTATGCTGAGCAAATCAAGCAGTACGAGCAAATGGTCAAAGATACGCTAAATTTTGAAAAACAGATGGCCGAGCTCGGCATAGATATGAACAGCATCTACGATATACTAGGCGATGCGCAAAGCATGATCAGTCAAATGCAAAGTATCTACGATAACGTCAAAAATATCCCCAATGACATAATGGGCGATATAGCGAGAGTGCAAAACGCGTGCTCGTTTTTGGAAAATAATAGCCAATTTTTCGGAATGACGCTAGGAAAAACCAAGAGCTCAATCAAAAGCAAGGTTAATCGCTGCACTTACGCATTGCGAGACGGCGCAAATTTGAGCAAAAGCATAGACGAGCTGACCGAGCAGATGAATAAAGCCGTCGATCCTATCCAAAGAGCGAACTATCAAGCGCAAATCAACAACATAAAAAATGCCGAGAAATTCCTGCAAGAAAGGGATAATATCGAGAAAACAAACGCCTTGTTAGCCTTTGAAGATACCTTTCATAGCGACGATAAGACCAATCCTTACTCAAAAGCGAAAATGAACGACGATTTAAAGCAGCTTTCAAAGCAGCTGAGCAAACCAAACAACCAAAAGCAAGCTCAAGCCCTCACGAACTCGATACTGCTTAAAATTTTAGAAAATTTGCAGCATCAATACGAGCTGAATATCAACTATACCAGCACGATGGCTACTAGCAAGCAGCTAAACGAAAGCGGCAGCAATAAAAATTTAACCGAAGAGAGCTTTAATCAGTCGGTCGTAGAATATAAGCGCAACGACGCCATATTTGAGCCAGAAACCAAGCAGCTCCCGAAAGATGAGCTGGGACTACCAAAATTCGTATATTTCAAATAAAGGGGAAAGAATGAAAAAACTAGTTTTTAGTTTGATCGTAGGTGCAATTTTTGTGGCAAGCGGCGCGACCGCAAAAGAGACGAGCGCAAAGGATACGGCGACAAAGACGTCTGCTCCAAAAGAGCTCGGCGACGTATTTACCGGCGATAAGAAACTGGCATGCGAAGCGGTGCTATGCCTCGCAAGCGCTACTCGCCCGCCGGAGTGCGCCGCAAGCCTTAAAAAGTACTATTCGATTACGGCTAAAAAGGCGCATAAGCAGGCTCAAAAAAGACAAGCATTTTTAGATCTGTGTCCAAGATGAAAGAAAATCTAGTCGAGCTCGCGCTCGATGAAATTTTAAAAAATAACGGCTACTTTGAAAAAAGAGACAAAAGTAGCCGTAACTACAAAACGCTTACGAACGACTACGGAGATACGATAGTCGTATCGCGCCAATCAAACGGCCACTACTTATATTTTAATCCAAATGACAGTACCGATCGGGGCAATATTTACAGCTTCGCTAAAAATCGCGGAGTAGAAGTAAAAGATTTAATAGACGAAGACAAAATAAAAGATATAAAGGAGTTACAAAACAATACTATACCAAAAGCAACTACTAAAAAAATAGATAATGAAATAATAGAAAAATTTAAAAAATTAGATAAGACGGATAAAAATTCATTTTTAATTAGCCGTAGGAAGCTAAGCGGAGAACTATTGGCACAATTTAGCAGCCTAAAACAAGACAGTAAATACCAAAACGCGGTCGTACCGACGTACACGTTAACGTCAGTGCAAACGGACGCCGGCACGAAAGAGTTTTTAAAGCAAAGCGGAACGATAAGCTATCTCTCAAAGCCCTTAACACACGATCCGCAAGGAAAAGCATACGATAAGCCCATCAAACAGCTTTGCAACGGAAATAAGGGGCTAGAAATTTTAAAAGCCGATAACGCACATAAAAGCCCCAAAGAATTTAAAAATATAATAATCAGCGAGAGCATGATCGACACGCTATCGTTTTGCGAGATGAAAGGGATAAATTTGCAAGAGACGCTGCTATGCTCGACCAACGGGCAAATATCGACATCGCAAAAAGATGCGATTAAAGCGCTTCGCAAGCTCGCCCCGGATGCAAAATTTACGCTAGCGTTCGATAATGACGATCGCGGCAAAGAGTTTGGCAAGATCGTAGAGCAAATAGTGCCGAATGCTGACAGGCAAATGCCTATATTAAAGGACTTTAACGATGATTTGGTAGTCGGCAAAGCATTGGGGCTAGCAGCGCGCAATATTAGTAAAGAAAACATTTTAAAGCCTTTGAGCGAGCTTGGCAAGAAAGTAGAGTATTTATCAAAGAAATATGATTTTTTAGAGCCTTGCGCAAAGAATGAGCGCGTAAATGAGCTTTTAAGATTTAATCCTTCAAAATTTAAAGAGATAGCCCCAAAGGTGCAGCGTCTGCCCGGAATGAGAGAATGCTTTAAGCGACTTAATCTCGTCGAAAAAAAAATCGGCAGGGAGTATTCTAGGGCTATATGATTTATAGAATATTGATTAATTCGGGCAATCAAGATTTAAGCTGGTTTTTAAAGTTTAAGGTTTATATAAGCTTTTGGAATTTATATCTTATCCCCTTTATTTGGGGGTTTGATAGAGA